>NZ_AYXJ01000005.1:0-1337 GCF_000681415.1 Pandoraea sp. E26 | reverse complement strand
CGTCGCCAATGCCGGTGCGGCTTATTTGGCGAGCACCCAACGGCCCTTCTGACGCTGGCCGAGCATCAGGGAGCTAATGTCGAGACCGGTGTGATCCGTCGCGCTCATGTTGTAGACGCCACGCGCGCCGGCCAGATCCTTTGTCGCCTCGATGGCATCGCGCAGCGCGGCACGGAACTGCGGCGTGCCAGGTGAAGCCTTCTTCAGCGCCTCTGGCACCGCGTTCGCGATCAGCTTGTTGGCGTCCCACGCGCCCGCGGAGAAGATGTTGCTCGTGTTGCCGCCGTACTTCGCGTCGTAAGCCCGCACGAATTCCGCGGCACTCTTCTTGGCAGCATAGGTATCGGGAACCTGATCGACCCCCATCACCGCCGCGTACGGAGCGAAAATGCCATCGGCGGCCGCGCCCGAGAGTCGCAGAAAGTCGCCGAACGTCGCACCCAGCGTCACATAGATGTCGCCCTTGTAGCCGCGAGTGCGCAATTCGAGCAACGGTGTCGCTGCGGCGCCACCAGACCCGGCGATCAGCACAGCGTCGGGCTGTTTCGAGAGCATCTTGACGACCTGGGATGTGACCGTCGAGTCGGTGCGGGCATAGCGTTCCTGCGACACCACCTGAATCCCACGATCCTTGGCAAAGCGCTCGGTCAATTTCAACCATTGATCGCCGTAGGAGTCGGTAAAGCCGATGAACGCCAGCGTTTTCGTCTGCTTGGCCTTCATGTGATCGAACAGCGGCGTGCCTTCATGTTCGTCGTTGGTCGTCGTCTTGAAATTCCAGCGTCGTTGCGCATCGACCGGCTGCACCAGCGAGTTGGTCGGCCCTTGCGTGATGCCCGGCGTTCCCGATTCGGCCAGCAATGGAATGACCGCCACAGCGCTCGGCGTCGTCGTCGGTCCGATCACCACATCGACGTGCTCTTCGCTGATGAGCTTATGCAGGCTTCGCACGGCAAGACTCGGGTCGGACGCGTCGTCGAGATAGATGTACTTGACTTTCTGTCCTCCTAAGGTGTCCGGCCCCAGCATGACGCCGCTCTTCTCCAGCGTGCCGAGCGACGCCGCTGGCCCGGTGGTCGACAGAATCACACCGACCTTGATGTCGGCATGCACGAGGCCGCTCAGTGCCGCGGCCATGACCCCGGCCGCGATCAGAATGCTTGTCTTGTTCATTATTGATGTCTCCTCCACTGTCTCGTCACTGATTCGTGGCGCTGCCCTCGGCACGAATCGGGTTGCGCAGAATGCCGAGCTTGCTGACTTCCACTTCGACCACATCGCCGTCCTTCATGAACAGCGGCGGATTACGCTTCGCACCGACACCGCCCGGCGTGCCG
>NZ_AYXJ01000004.1:0-1552 GCF_000681415.1 Pandoraea sp. E26 | reverse complement strand
CGACACCGCCCGGCGTGCCGGTCACGATCACGTCGCCCGGCTGCAATCTGGTGAAGGTCGAGCAGTAGGCAATCAGCGTCGGGATCGAAAAGATCAGCATGTCGGTGGTGGCGTGCTGCACGACCTGTCCGTTCAAACGCGTCTCGAGTGTGAGCGCTTCGTTCTCGCCGATCTCGTCGGCGGACACCAGCGTCGGGCCGAAGGCGCCGGTTGCCTGAAAATTCTTTCCCGGCCCCCACTGCGAGGTGTGGGTTTGCCAGTCGCGAATGCTGCCGTCGTTGTAGCAGGCGAAGCCCGCGATATGGGAGAAGGCATCTTCCTCGCTGATGCGACGTCCGGCGCGACCGATCACCACGGCGATCTCGCCCTCGTAGTCCAGACGCTCCGACTCGGGCGGCAGCAGAATCGGTTGCTCGTGACCGAGCTGCGATTCGGCGTAGCGCATGAATATGGTCGGGCGCTCGGTGCGCTCGCGCCTGGTTTCGCGCACGTGTTCGTCATAGTTCAGGCCGGCGCACAGCACCTTGTCGGGATCGGCCACGGCCGGTCGATAAGCGTCGATCGAGGCGAGTGCGAAATCGGCGTCGTGCTTTTGCGCGAGATCCTTCAGCGTGTCGATGCCATGGGCACGCAATGCGGCGCCGAGGTCGACGAGGCCCAGACGTGCGCCGAGATCTACCACACCTTCATTGCGCACCACACCAAAACCGGCCTTGCCCTGCCGCGTGAAACTGACGAATTTCATGAATGAGTCTCCAGAGAAAACATTGTTGAGCCAATACAAATCGGTTGTGTTTTGCGGACCGCCCTCGCTCAGGCGGCCACCGGGGCTTCAGCCACGCCGAGTGCGGCCCCGACGGATGCCGTCAGATTGCGCAACGCGTCGCCCCCTCGGGCAACGCCGGCGACATAGCGATCCGGACGAATCAGCACAGCATCGGCATCGAGCGTGTCGAGCCATTGGCGTGTCGACTCGCTGGCGTCCTCGATCCATCGCAGCGGCCACGGGAACACCTCGCGGGCGGCTTCGCACTGCGCCGCGGAGAAGGCGCCGCCTCGCGTGAGCAACAGGAAGTCGTTTCCTGCCGCGTCGTCCATGCGTCGGCCGTCGGCCAATGTCGGTTGCCGCGAGATCGCGCCGCCTTCGGCCTCCTGTAGGAGCAGCGCACTCGCGCCCAGTCGCGGACTCAGGCTCTGAAGACGACGGGGGCCGTTGGCGAACATCTCGTCGCGCCGCGCGGCGGCGTCCTGATCGACCGCCTGGATGATGCGCCCCAGTTCGACCGCCAGCGTGATGAACTCCGAGACGTGCGGGTAGCGTTCCTGCTGATAGGTGTCGAGCAACGCATCGGAAGCGCCGTGCCGCAGAATCGCCACCAGCTTCCATGCGAGATTGCTCGCGTCGCGAATGCCGGCGCACATGCCCTGACCGAGGAACGGCGGTGTCTGATGGGCGGCGTCGCCGGCCAGCATCAGACGTCCCTGCCGCCATCGCTGCGCAATCACCGCATGAAAGGTGTAGACGACGGCGCGTTCGAGATCGGCGTCGTCG
>NZ_AYXJ01000003.1:0-40691 GCF_000681415.1 Pandoraea sp. E26 | reverse complement strand
GGGGAGGGAGAGGGGGAGGCGGGCGCGCGGCCCAGGGGCGAGGACACATTCTGCATGGTGCGCCTCCGCCATCCCTTGGTAAAGTCTTGGCATCTTATTCGCGCCATAAGGAAAACTTTGAGATGCGACGCCTGAACCTGGACCAGCTTCACACGTTTGCCGAGGTGGTCGACGCGGGGAGCTTCTCCGCCGCCGCCGCCCGCCTGGACTTGTCGCAGCCGGCCGTGAGCCTGCAAGTCCGGCAGTTGGAGCAGCGTCTTGGCGTGCGGCTCATCGAGCGTGTCGGCAAACGGCTCAAGCCGACGTCGGCGGGGATGGCGCTGCTCGAACATGCCCGGCGCATCGACGCGGCGGTCGACGACGCCATGCAGGCCGTATCGAGCCACGCGCGCGGCGTGGCGGGCGAGGTGGCGATCGGCACTGGCGCGACGGCGTGCATTCACCTGCTGCCGCCCATGCTGCGGGCCATGCGCAAGCGTCACCCGAAACTCGACATTCGTGTGAGCACCGGCAACACCGATGGCGTGGTGAGCGCCGTGACCGAGAACCGGCTCGATATCGGGCTGGTCACGTTGCCCGCCGCCGGGCGCAGCCTGCACATTACCCCGGTGCTCGACGACGCGTTCGTGGCAATCGCCCCGGCCGGCGACGCTGACTGGGTCGACGAGGCCTCGCCCCACACACTGGCCGACAGGCCGATGGTGGCGTTCGAGGCGGGCAGTAGCACGCGCCTGCTGATCGATGAATGGTTTCTGCGCCAGGGGCTGCGCGTGCGGCCGGTGATGGCGCTCGGCAGCATCGAGGCGATCAAGGAAATGGTGGCGGCGGGCCTGGGATACAGCATTGTTCCCCGCATGTCGGTGAGTTCCGCCCATTACCGACGTGGATTGCGTATATCGACGCTGGCCCCGGGCCTTTCGCGAACGTTGGCGATTGTCGTGCGGCAGGACAAGCCGCTCACGCCGGGATTACGAAAAGTCCTGTCGGCGCTGGAGGGATTGGGCGGCCCGGCATGATACACAATGCGCAATTGATTCGCAGTCCACGAGAAAAGCGATTGTTGTTTTATTGGGCAAAATTACTGCCCGCAAAAACCAAAGCTGGGACTACAATGCGCGGATATTGGCAATTCGCCGGCAATTATAGAGAACGTGCAATTCGCAATGCATCACAATATTCATCGATATGAGGGGCTGCTCGGAGCACGCTCGGTGGAGGCGCTGGACGCCGAGTTCCAGAAGCTGACGCATGCGCTGGGTTATGACGCGTTGTTCTATGCGCCTTTATTACCGAGGCGCGAAAGGGAGGCGGCGGCCTTTCAGATCGAAGACCAACGTATTAGCGCGCAGGGAATGCCGAGTCGCCATATCTTCACGACGTTTCCCGCTTCTTGGATCGAGCGCTATCAAAGCGCGGGATATGCGGAGGTCGATCCCATTCTCGTCGCGGCGAACCTGTCGCCGCTGCCGATTCTCTGGCGCACGTTTTTACAGCAGAAACGGCCGCATCCCATTTTCGCGGACGCGCGTGCGCATGGCCTGAGCTGCGGCGTGTCGATCCCGATCTACGGGGCCGCCGGCGAGCGCGCGATTTTCAGCGCGGCGACGGCCCGGTCGCCCGAGGAGTCGGCGGAGCACGAAGCGCGCATGGTCGGCGAGATCTATCTGAGCGCGGTGTACTTCCATCAGGCGATCCAGCAGCTCGACATGCAGTGGGTGGCAAGCCGTAGCACCGGCAAGCTCAGTCCGCGCGAGATCGAAAGCCTGTTGTGGGCTGCGCGCGGCAAGACGGCATGGGAGATCGGTCTTATCCTCAAGATCTCGGAGCATACCGTCACGTTTCATATCAATAACGCCAAGCGCAAACTCGGGGCCGTGAATCGGCATCAGGCCATTGCCGCGGCGATCAGCAGCGGTTTGATTTCTCCCTGAGCTGATCCCGATTCGAGCCTGTTTTGATCCGGCTTTGTTCCTGATTCGTTCTCGATTCGTTCCCGATTTGCCGCGGGCTTTTCCCCGATTTCTTCGCGATTGCCTTATTCCCGTGAGTGTTTTTTAACGCTGGCTCACGGGGGCGGTTCGCTTGGATTCGCTGGTAATTGCGCGCGCGCGTCGTTCGACGATTTCCGGTAACAGCGCAAAACATTCCGTCGCTTTTCAGGCGGACGATTCGCTCGATCGTCGAGGGATCGCTGTGCTTTCGCGTGGTCCGGAAGACCGACGTCCCGTCGGCGATGCGTCTTTTTCGGGACATTCCGCATCCCGATCCTGTCGATTTCCCGGCGTTTCCGAAACAGTGTGTTGCCGCTTTAGGGCTGGTTCATTACCTAGGGAAAACTATAATTTACTCATGGCGAAAACTGATTGGTTGGTGGTTTTCGTGTCCATGAGCGACGTACTAACGATAAAAGGAGTTTTCCATGAAAAAGAACCTGTTGACTGCCGTCGCGCTGGTTGGCCTGACGATGGCTGCCGGCTCGACCTTTGCCGCCGAGCAGATGCAGACGGGCGGCGTGACGCGCGAACATGTACGCGCCGAACTGCAAGCCGCACGTGAGCTGGGCCTCTCGCCGGTCACGGAATTCAATTTCCCGTACACCTACGAACAATCCCTGCAGCTGCAAAAACTGACGGCGAAGATCGAAGCGCAGAATCAGGGCGCACCGAAGGCACCCGTCGCCGACTGAGCGGCGCACGGAATTACTATTGCGGCTATCGGGCCAGTCCCGAATGTTCGTGAAGTTGCTTGTCGTTCCCGCAGTCCCTGTTGTTTTCGCCGTTTCCGCAGTTCCTGGATTCGGCGCCGGCCCGCCCGATTCACCATCGAATCCCGCCCGAGCCGCGCGATTCCAGCCTTCGACGCCGTACCGCGTCACTGTCCACAGCCCCGCCCGAGAATTCGTTCCCGACGGGGCTTGTGCATTTCCGGACTACTCCTTCGCCGCGGTCTTCGTGGTGTGCGCGCCGGTATTGGCGCTCGACTGCCATCCGCCGCCGAGCGCGAGGAACAGGTTGACCTGATCCATTGCCAACTGGGTTTCCGATGCCGCCAGGGCCGCTTGCGCGCCGGCGTACGTGCGCTCGGCGTCGAGACTGGTCAGGTATGGCGCGCGGCCGGCCCGATAGAGCCTGCGATTCTGATCGGCCGCGGCGCGCGACTTGTCGCGGGCGTCGCGCAACGCGTCGTCGCGTTGCAGTTCCCGGCTGTAGGCCGAGAGCGACGTTTGCGTTTCCTGCAATGCCTTGAGGACCACACCGTCGAAGTGGGCGAGCGCGGCGTTCGCGCCGGCTTCCATGCCCTTGATGTGCGATCGCACGCCGTTGGTCGGCAACGACCATGTGATCAACGGTCCGACGGACCATTGTTCCGTGCGCGCCTGACCGAAGTGCTCCAGCATGCCGCTGGCGCCGACCGAGGCGCCGATCCGGATCGACGGATAGAGATCCGCGGTCGCCACGCCGATCCTGGCCGTGGCCGACGCCAGTTCCCGCTCGGCCTGGCGCACATCGGGGCGGCGCTTGAGCAGTGCGGTGCCGTCGCCGACCGGCAGCGGTTGGCGCAATTTCGGGATGTGTCGACATTGCGTGGCGCTGGTGTCGATCGTGCCGGGCACTTTGCCGAGCATCACCGCGAGGCGATAGGTCGCCGCATCGTGCTGCGCCTGAAAGCGCGGCAGCGTGGCGCGCAGCATGTCGGCCTGCGCCTGGGCGCGCAACAGATCCGTCGGCTGTTCCCGACCGGCGTCGACGAGCTTGCGCGTGATTTCCACGCTTTTTTCCTGCAGCGCCAGCTGTTCGCGGGCGATGTCGTATTCGTGATTGGCGGCGCACCCCTGCACGTAAGCGCGCACGGTCTCCGCCGCCACGCTCACGCGGGCGACGTCCAATGCCGCCTGACTAGCTTCGGCCGCCGCGAGGGCGGCCTCATCGGCGCGCGCGAGCTTGCCGAAAAAGTCGATCTGATACGAGACGGACAAGGCCGCCGACGCCAGATTGATGACCGGCAACTTCTCTTCCTGCAGGAAGCTCTCCCCCGAGAGCTGCGCGCGGGCGGCGTTGGCTTCCACGCCGCCCTGCGGCAGATTCTCCGACGCCACTTCGTGATACATCGCCACGGCGCGCCGCACGTTGGCGACGGCGACCCGCACCTGCGTGTTTGCCGCGAGCGCTTCCTTGACGAGCGCATCGAGTCGCGCGTCGTCGTAGAGTTGCCACCAGTCGTCGGGCACGGCGCCGATCGAGACGCCGCGTTGCGTGCCACCGACGAGCGGGCCGTTCGCTTCAGGCGCGCGCATCACCGACGTCTGCGGCAGGTGGTAGTCGGGGCCGACGGTTGTGCAGCCGGCCACGAGCGCCGCGGTCACCGCGCTCGTCAGCAATATCCGCGGACTCATTGACCGGCCCCGGTGCGGGTGCCCGCCAGCGTGGTGGCAGTGCCGTCGTTCCGCGCCGCCTTGCCCCCGGTCTTCGCGGTGCCGGTGCCCCCTTCCACGATAGTCACGGTCGCCGTGCGCCCGGCCACGAGGCGCATGTCGGCCGGTACGTCGTCGAGGGCAATGCGCACCGGAATGCGCTGCGCGAGGCGTACCCAGTTGAAGGTCGGGTTGATGTTGGGCAGCATCGACGCGCCGCTCGTGCGGTCGCGGTCTTCGATGCCGGCGACGATACTCTGCACGTGACCGTGCAACACCTTGTGCTCGCCCATGAGGCGAATTTCCACGCGGTCGCCGATGTGAATGCCGCGCATCTTGGTTTCTTCGAAATAGCCTTCGACGTGCAGCGAGTTGGCGTCGACCATCGACAGCACGGGGCGGCCGGTCGTGACGTAATCGCCCACGCGCGGCAGCCGGTCGTTCAGATAGCCATCGGCCGGCGCGACCACGCGCGTGCGCTCGAGATTGAGCTTCGCGAGCCGTACCGCCGCTTCGGCCTGTGCCACGGCGGCTTCGCCCGATTCGACCTTGGCCTGGCCGGCCTCCACGACCTCCTTGGCCACGACTTCCGCCAACTGATGGTTGCGTGCGTTTTCGCGGCGGGCCTGGGCGAGCGTGGCACGTTTGGCGGCCACATTCGCTTCGGCCTGTTGCAAGGCAAGCGTATAGCGGTCACGGTCGATCACGAACAGCAGGTCGCCGCGGCGCACAGACTGGTTGTCCTTGACTTCGACATCCGTGATGAGGCCGGAGACGTCGGGCGCCACCTGCACGATGTCGGCGCGGATGCGACCGTCGCGAGTCCAGGGGGCGACCGTGTAGTAGTCCCACAGGTGCAGCAGCACGAAGATCGCGACGCAGGAAACTGCGAGCGTCAGAACGACGGGGCCGAGAGAGCGAAGTTTCAGTTTCATGGATGGAAGGCGCGCGCGATGGCCACAATGCCGCCCAGCGCGATGATGTACACAGCAAGGTTGAATAACGAACGGTGCCAGACCAGCTTGTAGAAGCCGATGCGCGCCAGTACGAAACGAAGCGCGCCGGTCAGCACGAACGCCACGACCATCAGGGCCAGCAGCGTCGGCACGAAAACGCCATAGATATCGATCTCTCCGCTCATTGAGCACTCCCCGGGCGCGGCGCCGGGAACAACGCGACGTGGATGTCCATGAGCGAGGCGCGCGCGCTGCGCGAGGCCTGGTCGCTGTGGGCCACCAACGAGCGCACCGCGCCCAGCAGTTTGTCGCGCAGCGTCGTGTCGGGCTCGCTCACGTTGTCGTCGAGCCGCGCCTGATAGAAGCGCGCCACGTCGGTGAGCACGGCCTGCACGGCGTCGCGCTGCGATGGATTGAGGTGCGGCAGCTCGCGCTGCAGCGCCAGTGCGGAGAGTTCGACGCGCACTTCGGTAAAGCCGTCGCTCGACGTTTCGCTCTCGCTCGCGGCCAGGCGCGGCACGAGTTGCCCGAGACGATCGAGCAGGCGGGCGCGCAGGCGGCCGTGCTCGGCGACGGAGCGACCCACCGCGTTCTTCGCGATGTCGCGCCAGCTCGAGTGGATCAGCCGTCGCATGGCCACGCGCGTGCCAAACGGGCGCGTCTGCAACGTCCAGAGCAACGCGAACAGCACGCCTGCCAGACCGGCGACGTTGCCGTTGAGGAATCCCTGGAAGTCCGCGCTGTATCCGCCCTGGATGCCCACGAAGGTCGCCGTGTTCACCGCCACGAGCATGGCCACCATGGTGAAGCGCGGCTGCGGAATCAACGTTCCCAGCAACAGGAATGGCGGCGCGAACAGCGCCACGAGCAGGCCGAAGTCGTGGGCGTTCGTCAGGATGAAGAACACGTACACGGCGGCGAACACCACGCACACGGCCGTCGCCCAGAAGAATGAGCGGATGAACGGTGCCGGCTCGTCCAGCGCGGCGAAGAAGCAGCAGGCGACGGCGCCAAGCGAAACGGCGGCGGCGCCGTCGTTCCAGCCCGTGTAGATCCAGGCCATGCCCATGAGAAACGTGCACAGCGCGGCGGAAATCGTCGAGAAGAGCAACAGCCCGTGGTCGTAATGCCGCGCGCCGCCGAGTTCCCAGTGTTGGAAGGCGGGCGACCACGGGGCGGTGGCACCCTCGGCGCCGGGGGTATCGTGTTGGCCGAAGCGGCGTTGCAGCGTGGCGCAGTCCTGCCAGAGCTGAACGAGCGAGCGCAGACGGTCTTCGGTGGCCGAGACCAGCGCGCCGTACCAGTCCGACGCCTCGCCCGCGGACCTTGCCGGGCTGAGCAGGTGGGCCGGAGCAGGCGACGGCGCGCCCAGGCGCAACCACGCCACGACGTCGGCCATCTTGGCTTCGAGCGCTTGCGGCGCGCCTTGCGGATGCTGCCGCAGCGCATGCACGAGCGACGCCACGGTCGAGAGCACCGGCATCATCATCGTCATGCGCCCGCGCAATTCCTGCGCGTCGCGCACGCGCTCGGAAGTGTCGGCGTCGTACGAGAGCTGGCTGATCAACTGGTCGAGCGCGAGAATGTCCGCCGCCATGCGGTGGCGGCTCATGTGACGCGCGGCTTTGCCGTCGGGATCGGCCGAGAGCATGTCCGTGGTCCAGCGCGCGGCGTCGGTCAGCCAGCGCGCGGAGCGGTCGTGCAATACCCTGGCCACGCTGGTGGGCAGCACGATCGCGCCGACCACGCTCGCGCAGACGATGCCGAGAATGATCTCTTCGGCGCGCGCCACGGCGATGTCGAAGATGCCGCTCGGGGTGCTCACGGCGGGCAGGGCGATCAGTGGGAGTGTGTACGACGCGAGCAGGAAAACGTAGCTGCGCGGCGAGCGGTGGAGCAGCGAAATGTAAAGCAGCGTGCCGGTCCACAGGCCGACGGCCGCCATCAACAGCTCAGGCGTGTTGACGAGCGCGGGAACGAAAACAATGGCGGCGGCCGCGCCGAGCAGCGTGCCGAGCACGCGGTACAGCGCCTTGGAGCGCGTGGCCCCCGTGAGCGGGTGCGACACGATGTAGACGGTGGCCATCGCCCAATAGGGGCGCGGTAGTCCCAGCGCGAGCGCGATGTACAGCGCCAGCATCGAGGCGCTGAACGCCTTGATGGAGAAAATCCAGTCGCGTGAAGAGGGCCAATTGAGCACGGTTTACTTCTTGGGAGGCGCCATGGCGAGGATCGACCCGTCGGGTCCCGCCGCGCTGGAGAGGGCTTCGAACACGCGTAACACCGCCTCGAAATCCTCGCGCGGGATGCTCGCGAACACCTTCGCGCGCAATTGGCTGAGTTCGATTTCGAGCTTTTCGGCGAGCGCCTCGCCGGCCTGCGTCAGTCGCAGCGCATTGGCGCGGCGGTCGCTGATGTCGACTTCGCGCAGCACCAGCCCGGCCGCGCACAACTGGTCGAGCAGCCGCACCAGCGATGCACCCTCGAGCCCGACGTACTCGGCGAGCTCGACCTGACGCACCCCCTGGCCGAGCCGGCGGATGAACAGCAACGGGCCCGCGCTCGCCGCGGAAATCCCGTATTCGACGATCGCGCCCTGCGACAACTGGCGCCACTGTTTGCCTGCCAGCAGCAGATGGCTGGTGAAGACAAAACGGAGCGATTCTAGGGAGGTCATGGCGAAAGATTATATGTTAACTAATAATTAGGATGCTAGTTAATGGCGCATTGCGCCAGACGGCGGAGTCGTTGGAAAGCGAGGCGGGGCGGGGGTTTGCGGGAATTGAGAAACCGCGTGTGCGTGGGGGCGAGGCGTGATTTCGGCCCGTGCGCGCCGGTTTTATTTTCGAGGGTCGGCGCGTCACGTCCCGAAATCGGACGCTGCCTCGCTAGCGTTCATCCGCGTCTTCGTCTGCTTCGTCGGGCGTCGCCGAGGCATCCGCCGAGCCCGTGGGGCCCGCCGCCTCGTCGATGCGCTTCATGTTCTCGAGCAGTTTGAGAAGGTAGTGAAGTGTGTGCGTCATGTCGCCGGTCGAGAACTCGTCGAGCGCCTGGCCGTAGTAGCCGTGAATGCGCGGCACGGCTTCGCGGTGCCATACCTTGTGCCCTCGCTCGGTCATGGTCACGCGCCGCGAGCGGCGGTCTCGTCCGTCCGGGGTGCTCACGACATGTCCGTCGCGCTCCATGCGGCTGATCAGGCCCGACAGATTCTGACGGCTCACCATCAGGTACCGCGCAAGCTCCCCCACGCTCATGCCATCGGGCACCTCTGGGCGCGACAGTGCGCCGAGCACCGCCCATTGCTGTGTCGTCAGGCCCAGGCTTTCCACGGCACGGGTACCGGTTTTATGCAACATGTTGGCGCATTGATATAACCGGAAGAACAACCGGTTAGCCAACTCCATTCGCGTAATTTCCAGATTTTTATTAGGGTATTCCATATCGTTGTCTCCGCTTTCTCACGCTTGCGCATCACCGACGCCGTGACTAGTATGCGTCAATATGTTGACGTAATTTGATCGGCGGGCCGGGATCTGCGAGATGACCAAGGATACCGCGCCCCGCCAGCACTCTGGAGGCGAGACATGCAGCGGTTCGAAGGCAAGACCGTCATCGTGACGGGCGGCGGGGGCGGGATCGGCGGGGCAACGTGCCGGCGACTCGGGTGCGAGGGGGCGGCCGTGGCGGTGTTCGACCGCGATCGCGCCGCCGCCGAACGGGTCGCGGGCGACATCGTGGCGGCCGGCGGCCGCGCGCAGGCATTTGCCTGCGACATCACGTTGCGCGAACAGGTGGATGCGGCCGTCGCCGCCGCGTCGTCGGCATTGGGTCCGGTCGACGTGCTCGTCAACAACGCCGGGTGGGACATCTTCAAGCCGTTCATCAAGACGACGCCGCCGGAGTGGGAGCGCCTGATCGCCATCAATCTCGTGGGCGCCCTGCACATGCACCATGCGGTGCTGCCGCAGATGGTGGAGCGCCGCGGTGGCCGGATCGTGAACATCGCCTCTGACGCCGCGCGCGCCGGATCGTCGGGCGAAGCCGTGTATGCGGCATGCAAGGGGGGGCTGGTGGCGTTCTCGAAGACGCTCGCCCGCGAGCATGCCCGTCACGGCATCACCGTCAACGTCGTCTGTCCGGGGCCGACCGATACGGCCCTCTTCGCCGACTACAAGGAAGGCGCGGGCAATCCGGAGAAGTTGGTCGAAGCGTTCACGCGGGCGATTCCGCTCGGACGCATCGGCCAGCCCGAGGATCTGCCGGGGGCGATCGCGTTCTTCGCGAGCGACGACGCCGCGTTCGTCACGGGCCAGGTGCTCAGTGTGTCCGGCGGCCTGACGATGAGCGGCTGACGCGCTCCTGCCCGGGGTATTGGACCGACGCCCGACCGACATTCGAACGACTTACCGGCGATCGCTGGACGATGACACGACGATCGCCCGGCGACATGCCATCGACATCACGATCGCCATGCGCTCTCGCGCATGGCGGCAAGGAGCGAGACGATGCAGTACGAAGACATTCTGTATGAAGTGCGCAACGGCGCGGCCTGGATCACGATCAACCGTCCCGAGAAGATGAACGCTTTTCGCGGGCGCACCTGCGACGAACTGATTCACGCGATCAACCGGGCGGGTTACGACCGCGAGATCGCGAGCATCGTGCTGGCCGGGGCGGGTGACAAGGCGTTTTGCACCGGCGGCGATCAATCGGCGCATGAAGGTCAGTACGACGGACGCGGCACCATCGGCCTGCCGATGGAGGAGTTGCATAACGCGATTCGCGATGTGCCGAAGCCGGTCATCGCGCGCGTGCAGGGTTATGCCATCGGGGGCGGCAATGTGATCTGCACGCTGTGTGATTTCACGATCGCGTCGGAGCGGGCGGTATTCGGTCAGGTCGGCCCCAAGGTCGGGTCGGTCGACCCCGGTTTCGGCACGGCATTTCTCGCCCGTGTGGTCGGCGAGAAGAAGGCGCGCGAGATCTGGTATCTGTGCCGCCGCTATCCGGCCGGCGAGGCGCTGGCGATGGGCCTGGTGAACACTGTCGTGCCCCACGATCAGCTCGACGCCGAGGTGCAGAAGTGGTGCGACGAGATTCTCGAGCGCAGCCCTACGGCCATCGCGATCGCAAAGCGCTCGTTCAACATGGACACCGCGCAGCAGGCCGGCATTGCGGGCATGGGCATGTACGCCCTCAAGCTCTACTACGAGACGGAAGAGTCGCGCGAAGGCGTGCGCGCGTTCCAGGAAAAGCGCAAACCCGACTTCCGCAAATACGCAAAGTAAGCGAGGCAGACGCGATGCACAATCCGTATCTCGACGACGACCTCGTCGCGCTGGCCGAGCACACGCAGCGCTTCGCGCAGGCGCGCATCGCGCCCGGCTTTCTCGAACGCGACCGCACCCGGGTGCTCGACCGCGCCATCATGCGCGAGATGGGCGAGCTTGGCCTGATCGCACCGGAACTGCCAGAAGCGTACGGCGGGCAGGGCATGGGGCGGCTCGCCGCGGGGGTGATTCACGAAGCCGTCGCCCGTGCCGATCTGAGTCTGTCGTATATCAATCTGCTGGCGTCGCTCAACGGTCAGATTCTTGCCGAGCACGGGCAGCCGGAGATCGTGGCGCCCTGGCTTCACAAGCTCACCCGCGGACAGACGCTGCTTGCCATCGCCCTCACGGAGCCGCGCGGCGGCTCGGACGCCGCCAACCTGCGCATGCGCGCCGAGTTCGACGGCACCCACTATGTGGTCAACGGCGAGAAGACATCCATCTCCGCGGCCGATCAGGCCGATGCCGCCGTGGTCTTCGCGCGCACGGGCGATGTGGCATCGGGTGCTCGCGGTATTTCCGCGTTTCTCGTGCCGCTCGATTTGCCGGGCGTGACGCGCCAGCGGTTCGATTGCCACGGACAGCGCGCCATCGGGCGCGGCGCGCTGTTCTTCGAGAACGTGAAAGTGCCCGCCGACCACGTGCTCGGCGCGCCCGGCGAGGGCTTCGTGCAGGTGATGCAGGGCTTCGACTTCTCGCGCGCGCTCATTGGCCTGCAGGTGCTGGCCGTCGCGCGCGCCTCGCTTGACGAGACATGGGAATACGTCGCGCAGCGCGAAGCGTTCGGCAAACCGCTCTCGGCCTTCCAGGGGGTGTCGCATCCGCTGGCGGACTTCGACACGCAGGTCGAGGCGGCCCGTCTGCTGTGCCTGCAGACATTGTGGCTCAAGGATCGTGGCCTGCCGCACAGCGCCGAGGCCGCGATGTGCAAGTGGTGGGGGCCGAAGCTCGCCTACGATGCGATCCATCAGTGCCTGCTCATGTTTGGCCACGGCGGCTACGACCGGGGCTTGATGGAGCAACGGTTGCGCGACGTGCTTGGCTTTCAGATCGGCGACGGTACGGCGCAGATCATGAAGACGATCATCGCCCGGACCCGCGCGGGCCGGCAGGCGGTGCCCGTCTGAGGGCGCGAGCGGCCCATTGCTGCTCGTCGCCAGTCGTTGCCAGTCGTCGCCAGTCGTTGCGGCGACGGCGCGGTACGACAGCAGGTGCAGGACAGGCAGGCGCAAGACCATAACAACGTGAGCGTTGCGACAGCACAGGAGACGATGCGATGGAATTCGATGCGGTGTTGCTTCCCCCGAGGCGAGAGCAGAGCGTGGCGCGCGGCTGGTGGCCCGAGCGGACGATCAACGATGCGCTCGAGGCCGCGCTTGCGGCCACGCCGGACAAAGTGGCGCTCACGGCCGTCTCGACGGCCAACGGCGAGACGACGCAACTGACCTATGCCGCGCTTGCCGACGCCGCCGAGCGTCTGGCGCTCGGCCTGTGGCGACGCGGCGTGCGGCGCGACGACGTCGTTGCCTGCCAGTTGCCCAACGGCTGGCCGTTCGCGGTGAGCTATCTCGCCTGCGCCCGCATCGGCGCCGTGCTCAACCCGCTCATGCATATCTTTCGCGAGCGCGAACTCTCGTTCATGCTGCGTCACGGCGAAGCGAAGGTGTTCATCGTGCCGCATATGTTCCGAGGCTTCGATCACGCCGCCATGGCGCGTGCGCTGCAGGCCGACCTGCCGGCGCTGGAACACGTGATCGTGGTCGGGGACGCCGCCTCGCCCGATGGCTTCGATGCCGTGCTCATGGCCGGCGAGCCCGCGGCCACCGACGACGAGCGCGCCGGGATGCAAGCTTCGCGCGCGCGGCCCGACGACGTGATGCAACTGATGTACACGTCGGGAACCACGGGCGAGCCCAAGGGGGTGATGCACAGCGCGAACACCACGTTCTCGAACATTGGGGCCTATGCGGAGCGCATGCGGCTCGGTCGCGACGACGTCGTGCTGATGGGCTCGCCGCTCGCGCACCAGACCGGCTTCATGTACGGCCTGATGATGCCGATCCTGCTCGGGGCCAGCGCCGTCATGCTCGACGTGTGGGACCCCGCCACGGCGGTCCGCCTGATCCGCACGTATGACGTGACGTTCACGATGGCGTCGACGCCGTTTCTTGCCGACCTGACCAAGGCGGTCGCGGCCAGTGGCGACACGGTGCCGACGCTGCGGGCGTTTCTCTGCGCGGGCGCGCCGATTCCGGGCCCGGTAGTCGAGCAGGCGCGCAAGGTGCTCGGTGCGAAGATCGTGTCGGCATGGGGCATGACGGAAAACGGGGCGGTCACGCTCACGCGCCTGGAGGATGACGACACGCGGGCGTCGACCACGGACGGCTGCCCGCTGCCGGGCGTGGAATTGCGTGTGGTCGATGCGCAGGGGCGGGAGATGCCCCAGGGCGAGACCGGACGTTTGCTGGTGCGGTCGTGCTCGAACTTCGGCGGGTACCTGAAACGCCCGCAGTGGAACGGCACCGACGCCGAGGGCTGGTTCGACACCGGCGACATGGCCTGGCTCGACCCCAGCGGCTACGTGCGCATCGCCGGGCGCAGCAAGGACGTGATCATCCGGGGCGGCGAGAACATTCCGGTCGTCGAGATCGAGGCGCTGCTTTACCGGCACCCGGCGGTGGCGACGGTGGCCATCGTCGCCTACCCGGACGAGCGGCTCGGCGAGCGCGCGTGCGCGGTGGTGGTGCCGCGCCCGGGGCAGTCGATCGACTTGCCGGCGATCACCGATTTCCTGGCGTCGCACAAGGTCGCACGACAATACTGGCCCGAACGGATCGAAGTGCGCGACACGCTGCCGACGACGCCCACGGGTAAGATACAGAAATTCAAATTGCGCGAGATGCTGCACACGGGCGCGTGAGGACGCGCGTGCGCAGGCGCTGCATTCTTCAAGGATCGAAGATCGATGACATCGAAAGGACTGGATAGCGAATCGTTCGAGCTGCTGCTCGCCGCCGTGCAGCGTTTCATTCGGGAACGGCTGGTGCCGGCCGAGAACGACGTGGAGGAGCACGACGAAGTGCCCGCCGCGATCGTCGACGAGATGAAGGCGATGGGTCTGTTCGGCCTGTCGATCCCGGAGGAATTCGGTGGCATTGGCCTGTCGATGGCGCAGGAGGTGCGCGTGGCCTACGAGTTCGGGCAGACGTCGCTGGCGTTTCGCTCGGTGTTCGGCACCAACGTGGGCATCGGTTCGCAGGGCATTCTGATGGACGGCACCGACGCGCAAAAGCGCGAGCTGCTGCCGCGCGTGGCCAGCGGCGAGCTGATCATGTCTTTCGCGTTGACCGAGCCGGATGCCGGTTCCGACCCGGCCGCGCTCAAGACGCGCGCCGTGCTCGATGGCGACACCTATGTGATCGACGGTGTGAAGCGCTATATCACCAATGCGCCCCGCGCCGGGGCGTTCACGCTCATGGCCCGCACCGGCGGCGAGGGCGCGGGGGGCATCTCGGCGTTCATCGTGCCCGCCGACACGCCAGGGCTCTCGCTGGGCAAGCCCGACAAGAAGATGGGGCAGCGCGGCACGAAGACCTGCGACGTGGTGCTGCAGGGCGCGCGCGTACCCGCCGCGAACATCATCGGGGGCGAGGCGGGCAAGGGCTTCAAGACGGCCATGAAGGTGCTCGACCGGGGCCGTCTGCATGTGGCGGCGCTGGCCTGCGGCATGGCGCAGCGCATTCTTGACGAATCGGTCGCGTATGCGCGCGAGCGCAAGCAGTTCGGCCAGCGCATCGGCGATTTCCAGCTGGTGCAGGCAATGCTCGCCGACAGCCAGGCCGAGTTGTATGCCGGTTGGTCGATGGTGCAGGACTGTGCCCTGCGATACGACGCCAAACCCGCAGGCAGGCGCGACGCCGACGTCAGCACGCGGGCGTCGTGCGCCAAGCTCTTCTGCACGGAGATGGTGGGGCGCGTGGCCGACCGGGGCGTGCAGGTCCACGGCGGCGCGGGCTACATCAACGAGTACAAGGTCGAGCGCTTCTATCGCGACGTGCGTTTGCTGCGTCTTTACGAAGGCACGACGCAGATTCAGCAGTTGATCATCGGTCGCGCCCTGATGCAGGACGACTGACCGGCCCCCCCTCTGTGCCGAACGGCGGCGCGCGCCTGCCTCATCGTGGTGCGCGTACGCCGGGCTCCGTAGCGCGTTGCACTGCTGCGGTGCAGCAGATTTCGCACGCCTTTCGGGTATTTCCCATAGACAATTCTCCTGTTCTGCCTTGTCCTGCAACGCGCCGCGCGGGATCGGTCATCGCCTGGCACGCTTGTTGCGTTAGCGTCTAGGCCAGCGGCAAAGGCGTCGCAGGCAACGAATTCCGGTGCGACGTCAGGCGTGTCAGCTTGCGACGCACCCACAGGACAACGGCGTCCCTCCGTGCTGCGGCACGGTCGGACGCCGTTTTGTTTTTCGGGCGCTGCAAGCGCAGCAACAGGAGAAGACAGCATGGGCAAGCCTCGTCTGGTCGTCATCGGCAACGGCATGGCCGGCATTCGCACGCTCGAGGAGCTGCTCGAGATCGCGCCGAACCAGTACGACATCACCGTGTTCGGTGCCGAGCCACATCCGAACTACAACCGCATCCTGCTCTCGCCCGTGCTTGCGGGCGAGCAGTCGTTTGCCGACATCGTGCTCAATCCGCTCGACTGGTATGCGCAAAAGGGCATTACGCTGCATCTGGGCAAGGAGGTCACGCAGATCGACCGCCCGCGGCGCGTGGTGCGCTGCGCGGACGGTACCGAAGCCCCGTACGACCGACTGCTGATCGCGACCGGCTCCAGTCCGTTCATCCTGCCGGTGCCGGGCAAGGATCTGGCGGGCGTGATCAGCTATCGCGATATCCGCGACACGGAGATCATGATCGAGACGGCGCGCATGAAGCGCCATGCGGTCGTGATCGGCGGCGGCCTGCTCGGACTCGAGGCGGCCAACGGCCTGAAGCTGCGCGGCATGGACGTGACGGTCGTGCATCTGGCCGACACACTGCTTGAGCGCCAGCTCGACAGCACGGCGGGCAAACTGTTGCAGCAATCGCTCGAAGCCCGGGGCCTCGCTTTCCGGCTTTCGCACCAGACGTCGGCCATTCTCGGCGACGACAACGGCCACGTGCGTGCCGTGCAATTCGCGAGCGGTGACGAAATCCCGGCCGATCTCGTGGTGATGGCCGCCGGCATCCGACCGAATACCTCGCTGGCCGAAGCCGCCGGGCTGCACTGCTCGCGGGGCATTGTCGTGTCCGACACGCTGCAAACCTACGATCCGCGCATCTACGCCGTGGGCGAATGCGTGAGTCACCGAGGCGTGGCGTACGGTCTCGTCGCGCCGTTGTTCGAACAGGCCAAGGTGTGCGCGAATCACCTCGCGCTCATGGGCATCGGCAGCTACCGCGGCTCGGTGATGTCGACCAAGCTCAAGGTCACCGGCATCGATCTGTTCTCGGCGGGCGACTTCCTGGGCGGCGAAGGCACGGAGGAGATCGTGCTGTCGGACCCGGCGAGCGGCGTGTACAAAAAACTCGTGATCCGCGACGACAAGCTGGTGGGCGCGTGCCTGTATGGCGACACCGCCGACGGCGCCTGGTACTTCAAGCTGCTGCGCGAGGGCCGCGCGCTGGGCGAGTTGCGCGAGCGCATCATGTTCGGCGAATCGAGCGTGGGCGACGTCGGTACGCAGGGACAGAACCGCGCGTCGGCCATGGCGGACACCGACGAGGTCTGCGGCTGCAATGGCGTGTGCAAGGGCACCATCGTGAAGGCCATCACCGAGAAGGGGCTCTTCACGCTCGACGAAGTGAAGAAGCACACCAAGGCGGCCAGTTCGTGCGGTTCGTGCGCCGGGCTGTGCGAGCAGATCCTGATGAGCACGCTGGGGTCGACCTACGACGCGGCGCCCAAGGAGAAGGCCGTGTGCGGCTGCACGGACCTCTCGCATGCCGACGTGCGCCGCGCCGTGCGCGAGCACCGGCTCACCACGCACCGCGCCGCGTTCGACTTTCTCGAATGGCGCACGCCGAACGGCTGCGCCACGTGCCGCCCGGCACTGAACTATTACATGTTGAGCACGTGGCCGAAGGAAGCCGTCGACGATCCGCAAAGCCGTTTCGTGAACGAGCGCGTGCACGCCAATATCCAGAAGGACAACACGTTCTCGGTCGTGCCGCAGATGAAGGGCGGCGTGACGAACCCCGGCGAGCTGCGTCGCATTGCCGACGTGGCGGACAAGTACCGGATTCCGATGGTCAAGGTCACCGGCGGCCAGCGCATCGATCTGCTCGGCGTGAAGAAGGAAGACCTCGTCAATGTCTGGCGCGATCTCGGCATGCCGTCGGGGCACGCCTACGGCAAGTCCATCCGCACGGTGAAGACCTGCGTGGGCAGCGAGTTCTGCCGCTTCGGCACGCAGAACAGCACGCAGATGGGGATCGACCTGGAGACGATGCTCGCGAACATGTGGTCGCCCCACAAGGTCAAGCTGGCGGTATCGGGCTGTCCGCGCAACTGCGCCGAGGCGGGCATCAAGGATGTGGGCGTGATTGCCGTCGATTCGGGATGGGAACTCTACGTGGGCGGCAACGGCGGCATCAAGACCGAAGTCGCGCAATTCCTCGTCAAGGTGAAGACGGCCGAGGAGGTCAAGGAGTACACCGGAGCGTTCCTCCAGCTTTACCGCGAGGAGGCCTATTACCTTGACCGCACCGTGCACTACCTCGCGCGCGTGGGACTCGACTACGTGAAGCAACGCGTGGTGAACGACGCGGCCAACCGTCGTGCACTCTACGAGCGCTTGCTGTTCGCGCTCGACGGTCTGCCCGATCCGTGGAAGGCCCGCATCGACGGTGCGCAGGCCAACGAATATCGACCGCTCGCGGCGCAGGGCGCGCGATCGGAAACCGAACCGGCGACGGTCTGAGGAGACTTCCATGACGCAATCCCGAACGATCTGGCTGCATGTGTGCGACATGGGCGCGATTCCGCGCCTCGGTACGCGGGTGCTCTCGCACGAGAGCGGCGATATTGCCCTGTTTCGCACCGAGAGCGACAAGGTGTTCGCGCTGCGCGACCGTTGTCCGCACAAGGGCGGGGCGCTCTCGCTGGGCATCGTGCACGGCGAGAAGGTGACGTGCCCGTTGCATGCCTGGAACATCGATCTGGCCACCGGAGAAGCCTGCGCCCCGGACGTGGGCTGCGCACAGCGCTTTGCCGTGCGCGTCGAGGCGGGCGAAGTGTATGTGTCGCTCGACGCGCAGGCCGGCGGGGCCGCCGACGCGACGGCGCTTGCCGCCGTCGTCTGAAGCCGCTGTCCCTGTTCGCGCTGCCCGCGCGCTCGTCGCACGAATTCCGGAGTCCTCATGACAACCCTCACGCAAACCACCTGCTGCTATTGCGGCGTCGGTTGCGGCATGCTCGTCGAGAGCGATGGTGAGCGCATCGTCGGGGTGCGGGGCGACCCCTCGCATCCGGCCAATCACGGACGACTGTGCAGCAAGGGCATGACCTTGCCGCTCACCGCCAGTTCGCTCGCCGGGCGCGTGCTCACACCGGAGTTGCGCGCGACGCGCGACGCCGCTCGCGCGCCCACCTCGTGGGACGATGCGCTGGCGACCGTGGCGTCGCGCTTCGCCGACGTCATTCGTCGTCACGGTCCGCACGCCGTGGCGTTCTATGTCTCGGGCCAGTTGCTCACCGAGGATTACTACGTCTTCAACAAACTGGCCAAGGGGCTGGTGCGTACCAACAACATCGATACGAACTCGCGCCTGTGCATGTCGAGCGCGGTGAGTGCCTACAAGATGGCGTTCGGCGCCGACGGCCCGCCAACGTGCTACGACGATCTGGAAGCTGCGCGGACCGTGCTTTTCGCGGGCAGCAACATGGCGTATGCGCATCCGGTGCTGTTTCGCCGCCTGGAGGCGGCCAAGGCGGCCGACCCGTCGATTCGCTGGATCGTGGTGGACCCGCGCCGCACCGACACCGCGTCGATGGCCGATCTGCACCTGCCCATCGTGCCGGGCACCGACGTGGCGCTGTTTCACGGCATGCTGCATCACCTCATCTGGGAGGGACGGGTGGATCGCGCGTTCGTCGACGCGCATACCGAGGGATTCGAGGCGCTCAAGCAGGTGCTGCGCGCCTATCCGCCGCAACTGGCGGCCGACATCTGCGGCATCGAGGAAGCCACGCTACGGCAGGCGGCGGACTGGTTCGGCGAGAGCCCGGCGGCGCTCTCGCTTTATTGCATGGGGCTGAATCAGTCGAGTCACGGCACCGAGAAGAACCTCGCGCTCATTCATCTGCACCTGGCGACGGGGCAGATCGGACGCGCGGGCGCCGGGCCGTTTTCGCTCACCGGCCAGCCCAATGCCATGGGCGGGCGCGAGGTCGGCGGTCTGGCCACGATGCTCGCCGCGCATCGCGAGATCGGCAATCCGGCGCATCGTGCCGAACTGGAACGGCTTTGGGGCGTACAGGGGTTGTCGGAGACACCGGGGCTGCCGGCCGTCGAGATGTTCGACGCGGTACGCGACGGGCGCATCAAGGCAATCTGGATCGCCTGTACGAATCCAGTGCATTCGATGCCCGACAGCGCGCGCGTGCGCGAGGCGCTCGCGGCGGCGGAGTTCGTCGTGGTGCAGGAAGCCTTTCATCAGACCGACACCGTGCCTTATGCCGACGTGCTGTTACCCGCCAGCACCTGGGGCGAGAAGGCCGGCACGGTCACGAATTCGGAGCGCCGCATCTCGCGCGTTCGCGCCGCCGTGCCGGCGCCCGGCTCGGCGCGGGCGGACTGGTGGATCGCCAGCGAAGTCGCCCGTCGCCTCGCGCCGGCACTCGGCGTGAGTGCCGAACCGTTCACGTTCGCGTCGACGCAGGAAATCTTCGACGAGCATCGCGCACTCACCGTGGGGCGCGATCTCGACATCGGGGGGCTGGACTACGCGCGGCTCGAACGGCAGGGGCCGCAGCAGTGGCCGTTTCCGGCAGGCGCCGAGCGCGGCGCCGCGCGGCGCTATGAGGACGGCGTATTTGCCACCGCCGACGGGCGGGCGCGGTTTCACGCGTTCGACTATCGGCCGGTGGCCGAGCCGATCAATGCCCGCTACCCGCTGCGGCTCATCACCGGGCGCCTGCGCGATCAGTGGCACGGCATGAGCCGGACCGGGCGCGCCGGTGCGCTGTTCGAGCATGCGCCGGAGCCCACGCTCACGATGCATCCTGCCGACGCGTCGCGTCGCGGCCTGCGCGCGGGCGATCACGTGCGGCTGGCGAGTCGGCGCGGCGAGCGGGTGCTGGTACTGGCCGTGAGCGATGACGTGAGCTCGGGTACCGTGTTCGTACCGATGCACTGGAGCGCCCAGTTCCTCGGCGGCGGGGGCGTGAACGACACGACGCTCGGCAGCGTCGACAACTATTCGAAGCAGCCGGAACTCAAGCACGCCGCCGTGAGCGTCGATCCGCTCGCGCTGCCATGGCGCGTGGCGGCGGTGCGCCGTGGCGACGCGCTGCAACTTCACGCGGCGGTGCAGCCGTTGCTGGCCGCGCGACGGTTTGCTACGGTGCGTCTTGAGGGCGACGACCGGATCGTCGTTGTCGCCGCCGACGAGCAGCCCGACGCCGATTGGCTCGAACAGTTGCACACGGCGCTCGCGTTGCCGCGCGACGCGTCGTTGCTGGAATACCGCGACGTGCGTCGCGCGATGACCAAGCGCGTGGCCTGGCGCGACACGTGGATCGATGGCGTGCTGGTCGCGGGCACGGAAGCGGATGTGACGGCGTCGACGTCGTTGCTCGCAAGGGTTGGCGACAGCGAGCCGTGGCCGCGGGCGCGTCATGCCGTTTTTGTGGCGGACAGCGGACCGGCCGCACCGAGGGATCGCACCGTGTGCCAATGTCAGGCGGTGAGCGCGTCGCGGATCGACGCCGCGATCGTCGCAGGTGCGGACGTGGCGCAGCTCAAGGCGACACTCGGCTGCGGCACCGTATGCGGCTCGTGCGTGCCGGAGTTGCAGCGCATGTGCGCCGCGCGCGGCCGGGCAACGTCGATATCGACGAACGCGGCATGAGCCGGCCCGCGTGTCCGGTGGCGCGATTCACGCCCGTCGTCACGCCGGCGACCCCCGCGGTGACGTCGGACGACAGACAGACCATGGAAGGATTGAGGGAGAACGATCATGAAGCACGGCAAGGTGACCTTGGTGAGCGCCGGACCTGGCGCGCTGGATTTGCTCACGCTGCGCGCCGCGCGCGTGCTCGGGGAGGCCGATGTGCTGCTCGTCGACGATCTGGCCAATCCGGAGATCGCCACGCTCGCGCCGCGGGCGCGCGTGATTGCGGTGGGCAAGCGCGGCGGTTGCCGCTCGACACCGCAGGCGTTCATCGAACGGCTCATGTGCCGTCTGGCCCGTCGCGGCGCGCATGTGGTGCGCGTCAAAGGCGGCGACGCATTGATGTTCGGACGTGCGGGCGAGGAAATGGCGGCATTGCGGCGTGCGGGCGTGCCGGTGGAGATCGTCAACGGCGTGTCGTCGGCCTTCGCCGCCGCGGCGGGGCTGGGCATGTCGCTCACGCACCGCGATCACTGCGCGGGCGTGACGTTCGTCACCGCGCACCGGCAGGACGGCAGCGCCCCGAACTGGGCCGCGCTGGCGGCCACCGGCACGACGCTGGCGATCTACATGGGCGTGACGCGGATCGAGGCGCTGACCGGCACGTTGATGGAACACCTCGCGCCGACGACGCCCGCGGCCGCGGTGCAATGGGCGGGCACGCCGCGGGAGCGGCGGCTCGTCACGTCGCTGGGGCGGCTCGCGGCCGACGTGCGCGCCTCGGGATTCGCCAGTCCGGCCATCTTGCTCGTGGGCGGCGCGGTGAGCGAGGCGGTCGTGATGGCCGATGACGCGCCGCGCGCCGACCCGGCCGACCGGGTGCATGCCGTGCACCGTGCGGCGCCGGTTGCCGATCTGGCCGTGGCGGCGTGACCATGCTGCGTGTGTTGCTCGTTACCGATACCGACAAGCCGATCGGCGAATTGCGCGCGGCGCTCGCGCGGCTCGGCTGCGAGATGCTGGCCGAAGTCGCCAAGCCGCAGGCGTTGCCGCGCGTGGTCGAGAGCGAGCGTCCGGACGTGGTCATCATCGATACCGAGTCGCCGTCTCGCGACACGCTGGAGCAACTGGCCGTGATGAATGCCGAAGCGCCGCGCCCGGTGTTGATGTTCGCGGCCGACGGCAATCAGTCGCTCATTCGCGCGGCGGTCGATGCCGGGGTGACGGCGTATTCGGTCGAAGGACTGGCCGCCGAGCGCCTGGCGCCGATTCTTGAAGTCGCGCTCGCGCGCTTCGCCCATGAGGAGAAGCTGCGCGCACGGCTGGCCAAGGCCGAGAGCGAACTGGCCGACCGCAAGCTGATCGACCGCGCCAAGCGTCTGCTCATGGACCGGCGCAGGATTTCCGAGCAGGAGGCGTACGCCATTCTGCGCAAACGGGCGATGGATCAGGGCGAGAAGCTCGTCGAGGTGGCGCGCCAACTCGTTTCGATCGCCGAATTACTGGGATAGACACTGCTCATGTCGACGTCATCATGGTTGGCCAGCGCCGCGAAGGTACCCGACGGTGTGCCGGAGAAGCGTCATTTGCGCGTGGGTTTCGTCGCGCTCTCCGATGCCGCGCCGCTGGTCGTGGCGAAGCGTCTCGAACTGGGACATGAACATGGACTGACGCTGGAGTTGAGCCGCGAGTCGTCGTGGGCGGCCGTGCGCGACAAGCTCATCACCGGCGAGCTGGATGCGGCGCATTCCCTCTACGGCCTTGTGTACGGCGTGCAACTGGGTATCGGGGGCTTGCGCGAGGACATGGCGGTGCTGATGGTGCTCAATCGCAATGGGCAGGCCGTGACGGTAACGCCGTCGCTTGCCGAAGCGATGGCCGACACCGGCGACTTGCGCGCGGCGCTTGCCTCGCTGGGGCGCAAGCCTGTTTTCGCGCAGACGTTTCCGACGGGCACGCACGCGATGTTCCTCAATTACTGGTTCGCGGCGCAAGGCATCGATCCGCTCACCGAGGTGTCGCGCCTGGTGATTCCACCCGCCCACATGGTCGCGGCGATGGAGGAGGGCGGCCTGGACGGCTTTTGCTGTGGCGAGCCGTGGCACGCGGTCGCGCAGGCCCGCGGGCTGGGACGCACCGTCGCCGTGTCGAGCGATATCTGGCCGAACCATCCGGAGAAGGTGCTGGCGTGTCGGCGCGATTTCGTTACGCGCTACCCCGGCACGGCGCAGGCGCTGGTGCGCACGCTGCTCAGCGCCTGCCGCTGGCTGGACATGCCCGGTCACCGTGCGGAAGCAGCGGGCTGGCTCGCCGAACCGGTCTGGGTGGGCGCACCGCGTGACCTGATCGCCGCACGTTTGCTCGGAGACTTCGGGCGCTTGCCGGGACGTCATGCGCTGTTGCCCGTGAGCTTTTTCGACGAGGGCGCGGTCAATTACCCGCACCCGTCGGACGGGATGTGGTTCGTGGCGCAGTACCGGCGCTGGGGAATGGTCGGAGACGAGGCCCTGACGCACGCCGCGCAGACCGCGTCCGCCGTCAGTCAGACGGCGCTGTACGAGGCGGCGGCACTTGCCGAAGGTGTGCCGGTCGTGTCGATGCCTTCAAGCGAGCGGCTTTGCGACGGCCGGGTGTGGGATGCGGCCGCCGCGTCGGACTTGCGCGCCTATGTGGAAGCGTTCGGGATTCGGGCGCGATGACGACCCTGAGCGCGGCATTACTGCGCCAGGACGTCGCGGTCGCCGGTGTGCGCCTGGCAGGCACGCAGCGCGCGCTCGTGATGACGGTGGTGCAGGTTCAGGTGGTACACGAGCGCAAGCAGCACGACCTGGCGCGACACATTCGCCAGCACCGGTTCGAGACCCGCCGCGCGGGCGAGCGAGCGCCGCAGGACAGGGTGCAGGCAAGCAAGCGCCAGGATCGCGAACGAACCGGGCACCGCGAGAAACGCCGCTAGCGCAATCTTCTTTTTCATGACCGTCGGATGTGGTGAGCGCGCGTCGACGACGCGACTTCCGGAGACGGTTGGGGTTCGGAACGCAAACCGGCGCACGCGCGTGCGCCGGTTTCGTCGTTTTGGCGGGCGTCCCCCCCGTCTCGCTGCATGGGTCTCAGTGTAGGGACGGGGGGCATCTCGATAAACGCGGGAAAACGAAAGCCTCTGTTGCGCGAAGTGCGGAGAATCACGCCAAGCCGGCTGCTCGAGGCCGCACCGTCTCTCTCGAAGCCGTCCCGACACTCGCCCGGAACCGAAGTGCCCCCGCCGGGGTTGAAATCCCTAATGGATGGGCGGGCGTCGCACAGGCGATACTGCCCGCATGGGCTGCGTTCGGCGCGCCCATGTGTCGGATAATGGGCGTCTTGCCCCCCGTTTCTTTCACCCCAGCGCTGTCCCTGTCATGGCCGCGGAGATTCAGATCCTCATTCGTACGGAGTGCCCGCCCGGTGCCTGCACCTGCGAGCGCGACGGCCTTCTGCAAGACCCGCAAGGGGATCGTCGCATTCTCATGCTCACACAGGCCGAGGAGAAGCGGCTCATCGCGCGGATCGAGGCCATCGAGACTTACGATGAGCTCAAGCGCATCGTCGAGCGCATTCACGCGCAACTGGGCGTGCGGCTGCACATCGCGCCGGGAGACAACGAAGTCAAGACTGTCAGCGGGTTCGACATCCATCTGGACGATCACCCGGGCCTGTGCCGCAAGACCCGGGCGGCGATTCCCGCCGCCGTTCGCCGGTGCCTGAAGTCGCATCCGAGCATCGCATACGCCATTCTGGACGCCCACGACCTTTTCGGCATCTGACCGCAGGCGTTTCGCGGCGTGGCGGAAAGCCCATCGCGCGCGTCACGCGTTCATCTTCCCCTGGCGTGCTCGCCTCGCAAGGTCATGACCGCACTGTCGATGCGCGCGACCGCCTTGCCGTCCTCTCGCCGGATGTCGCACTGGTAGTGCGACACGGTCCGCCCCCGATGCGTGGCATACGCATGTGCGAGCAACCGGGCGTTCCAGACAGGACGCAGGAACGTCGCCTTCAGATCGATGCTGGTGAACGACTCGCCTTCGGCCATCAATGTCGAGTGCGCCGTGCCGATGGCCGCGTCGGCCAGCTCGCAAAGCAGTCCGCCATGTACGGTGCCTTGCTGGTTCCCGTGGCGTTCCGCGCGCGCCTGCAACGCGATGACGGCGCTCGCTTCGCCGACCTCCACGATCTGGAATTGCAGGAGTTCGGAGATGGGCGTCGGATAACGCATGTGCGTGCGCTCGCCGTCGCGAAGCGTGCCTGCCAACTGGCGTTGAAGGTAGGTCAGTACCGGGAGCGGTGGGGCGGAGTCGGACATGAGAGACCTCGGGTGGCGTTTGCTGCGCCCAGTGTCGTCGCCTAGAATCGGACAATCAAGAAATTGTCCTAGGTGCAATCGTGGCCAATACCTCCGCGCTTTCCGCCGCTTCGACTGCTTCTTCCGCTGCGCCCGCGCCGCGCTCGTCGAGTGGCTCACGTATGTCGTCATCGCGGCTACCGGCGATCGTCGAGCGGCTCGCGCACGACATTCGCATCGGCGTGCTCCCGCCGGGCACGGCGCTACCCACGCATCGCAAGCTCGCCGCGCAGTACGGTATCGCGATCGCCTCGGCAACCAAGGTCTACGCCAAGCTGCAGGGCCTCGGGCTGGTGATCGGCGAAGCCGGCCGCGGCACCTTCGTGCGCGATCGTCCGCCGCAGCGCGAATGGGACGGCGACGACGAAGCGCGGCTCAGCTCGAACGCCGTCGACCTGTCGTTCAATCATCCATGCTGGCCGGAGCAGGCCGAGCTGCTGCGCGCCACGTTGCGAGAGCTTGCCACCTCGGGAGATTTGAGCGCGCTGATGCACCAGCAGCCACCAGGCGGACGCCTCCACGAGCGAGAGATCGTCGCCCGCTATCTGCAGGAGCAGCGCGGCGTGGTCGCCGACGCGGGCCAGATATTCCTGGTCGGTGGCGCGCAACAGGGACTCGACGTCGCCATTCGCAGCACGCTCCGGCCGAACGACGCTGTGGCGGTAGACGCGCTCACCTATCCCGGCTTCAAGATGGCCGCCGCCGTGGCGGGCGTGACGCTCAAGCCTGTGGCGCTTGTCGCCGATGGCCCCGACTTCGACGCGCTAGAGTCGCAATGTCGACGTGGTGCGGTTCGGGCCATCTATGCGATGCCGACGATGCACAACCCGCTTGGCTGGGTGCTGAATCCGGCGCAGCGACGCCGGCTGGTGGAGATCGCGCGACGACATGAATGCGCGATCATCGAGGACGCGACTTATGCATATCTCGTCGACGATGCGGCGCCGTCCATCTTCTCGCTGGCGCCTGAGCGAACGTGGTACGTGGGCAGCGTCTCGAAGAGCGTGGCGACGGGGCTGCGATTCGGCTACGTCGTGGCGCCACAGCACAAGGCAGCCGACGTCAAACGGGTGGTGCGAGCGAGTTTCTGGAGCCAGTCGAGCGTGGTCACGGCGATTGCGACGCGCTGGCTGGTCAGCGGCGAGGTGGTGCGGCAGGAAGCGCGCCAGCGCGAAGACGCGCGTCGCCGGCAGGCCGTGGCGCGCCGGGTGCTGCGCGGGATGGACCTGGTCGCCCATCCCGCATCGATGTTTCTGTGGTTGCCGCTGCCCGAGGGCTTGCGAATGGACCGGGTGGCCAGCGCGCTTGCCGCGCGCGGTGTCGCCGTCTCGAAGGCGCAAGCGTATGCCACCACCCGTCATGCACCGCACGCGCTGCGGCTCGGGCTGAGCTCGATGCCTTTCTCGCAGGTCGAAGGTGTGCTCGCGCAAGTGCGCGACGTGATCGAGCGACTGCCCATCTGAGCGTCGGCAATGCCCGTCTCAACGCATGCCTTGCATAAGTTGCGAGTCGCAACTATATTGGTTGCGTATCGCAACTGATGGGCTTCGGGAGGCTGCACCATGGATATCATCGACTTGCCTGGCCAACCGCGCGAAGCGGAAATCCTGGCGCTGCGGGACTTTTCGCGTCGGCTGGTTCGCGAACTCGGTTTCATGCGCACGACCCTGGCCGACAGTGATCTAGCGCCGTCGGCGGTACACGCGATCATCGAGATTGGCGCGGCGCCGGGAATCAGCGCCAAAGACCTCGGCAATCTGCTTCGTCTGGACAAGTCGAATACGAGCCGTCAGGTGGCCAAGCTCGAAGCTGCCGGCCTCGTGCACCGTACCACGGCGAGCGGCGACGCGCGAACCTCGCAGCTTCAGCTCACCGAGGCCGGGCAAAGGCTTCGGCGAAAGATCGATCGGTATGCAACGGATCAGGTCTCGAGTGCGCTGCGGCGTATCGTGCCCGCTGACCAGGAAACCCTGGTTCGCTCGCTCGCGCTATACGCGGACGCCCTGGCGCAGGATAACCGGGCAAAGGGTTCGGCGCCGCCGGCGCCGACCGGGCAGATTGTCGAAGGCTATCGGCCGGGATGTATCGGCGACATCGCCAGTCTGCACGGGCGTTTCTACGCCGAACACTGGGGCTTCGGTGCATTCTTCGAGAAGCGGGTAGCGACGGAGCTTGCCGAGTTTGCCGGCAATCTGCCCGCGGACGGCAAGCGGCTCTGGCTCCACGTCGAGAACGGGCGCACGCTCGCGTCGCTCGCCATCGACGGCGAACCCGGGACGGGCAAGGCTCACTTGCGCTGGTTCATCGTCGACGATTCGCTGCGAGGCACGGGTGTCGGGCGGCATTTGTTGACTCAGGCGATGGCCTTTGTCGATGCGCAGTTTCACGAGACTTGCCTCTGGACGTTCAAGGGGCTCGACGCCGCGCGCCATCTTTATGAATCATTCGGCTTCCGGCTCGCAAGCGAGGCCGAGGGCGAGCAGTGGGGCAGCAGGGTCGTCGAACAGAAGTTCATCCGTGCCAAGGCGTGATTGGCGTGGCAATGCGGTGCGCGTGTGACGCGATTTATTTCAGCGCCACGCGGGTCGACACGATGCCTACCATGATTTGCGTGTCGATGCCACTGCGCGTGCGTGAGTTATGGAGATCGGCCTGTCGGCGCGGGGCCCGCGAAGCTGCGGTGTCAGGGTGTTGCGACGATGAAGTGCGCCTGTATCTTGCCTTCGATGCGCCCGTCGCCGTGACGCTCGGCGATGACGGCTGTGGCGCGCGCGAGCGCGGCGGAAAATCGGCTGGGGTCTCGCGCGTCTATCTCGTCGCGAAGACGGGTACCGAAACAGTACGCCGCCGCGACCTCGTGCGCCGACGCCGCCACGCTGGTCTTCGCGCGTGTCTCGACGTCGACTGTCGAGAATCCGGCCAGATGCAGCGCCTGCCGGATGCGCTCGACGTCGAAATGCCCGTGCGGGGTGCGGGCGAGGAAGCGGGGCGGGTCCTCGGGAAAGATTTCCGCCACGGCCTGCGTCACCTCGTGGGCGAATGCGTTCTCTTCGATTCGATCCCAGACGCTGAACAGAAAGCGGCCGCCTGGCCGGAGCGTGCGCCGTGCCTCGGCGTATCCCCGCACCGCGTCGGGAAAGAACATGGCGCCGAACTGGCAAACCACGACGTCGAACGCCTCGTCGTCGAACGGCAGGGCAAGCGCATCGGCCTGCTTCCACTCGAGGCGCGCATCACCCCGTTGACGGGCCGCGGCGAATTCGAGCATCGGCGCGTTCAGATCGGTCACGACGTAATGCGCGTCGGCACCCAGTTTCGGGGCGAGCGCTCGCGTGAGCGCACCGGTGCCCGCGGCGGTCTCCAGCACGCTGCCCGGCGATGACTCGGCAACCCGTGCCGCCATGTCGGCCGCGTAGGCGTCAAAGATCAACGGCACCATCAGTGTGTCGTAGCACTCGGGAAGCGAGCCGGCAAAGACGTTGTCGCGATCGGTCATGATGCGCTCCCGGAGTGGATATGCCACCGACGTTTCTGATATGGATTCTAGGCCGGTGCACGACGAACCGGTCGCGCAGAATGACGAAAGCCCGTCGACCTTGCGATCGACGGGCTTTCCAATTTGGTTGCGGGGACAGGATTTGAACCTGTGACCTTCGGGTTATGAGCCCGACGAGCTGCCAGACTGCTCCACCCCGCGTCTGAGAAGAGAGATAATACGAGTATTCCGCGCATTGTGTCAAGCATTTATGACATTAACTTTATGGCGTGCGCAAAATTCATGCGTAACGCGTGCATTTTCGCAGCGTCCCGTGCGTGCCTGTTGTGCGTGTCCGCTTCCCTTGCCGGAGCCCCTCGTTTAGTATTTGTGTTACCAACCAGTTAATTAAGCCTCTCCATGACGACCGATCCCCAGGCAACGCGCGTCACCCGTAACCGCGATCGCACGCGTGCCCAGATTCTCGCCGCGGCGCGCGATGAATTCTCGCTGCGCGGCTACGAAGGTGCTCGCGTGGAAGCCATCGCCGAGCGCGCGGGCTCCAACAAGCGCATGCTGTATTACTACTTCAAGAACAAGGACGAGCTCTTTCTCGCCGTGATGGAGGACACGTATCGCGGCATTCGTGACGCGGAAGCCGATCTGCGCCTGCTCGACCTGCCCCCCATCGACGCCATACGCGCGCTCGTCACGTTTACCTGGGAGTATTACCTCGCACACCCCGAGTTTCTCTCGCTGCTCAACAGCGAAAACCTTTACCACGCCCAGCATTTGCGCCGGTCGACCGACATCCGCTCGCTAAACTCGCCGCTCATCGATACGCTGGGCGAAATCCTCACGCGCGGGCATCGCGAGAAGCTCTTTCGCGGCGGCGTCGATCCGCTCCAGCTCTATATCTCCATCGCCGCGCTCGGCTACTTCTATCTCTCGAACAACGCCACGCTGTGCACCGTCTTCGGGCGCGATCTCTCGACCCCGAAGGCACGACTCGAGCGCCTCCAGCACATGATCGACATGGTCTTGGGGTATCTACTGATCAGCTGACTTTTCGCATTTTTCCCCGTTGACAGCCCCATGTCGCCTGCCTAAGATAATTAACCAGTTGGTAACAAAAAGAAGGGAAGGCGAAAGCCGTGCAAGCGAAACACCGTGCATAGACCGCACGCCGGCGATGTTCGGGCCAGGGGCCCGGGCACGACTGGCGTGTACCTCGCCAAGGATGGAGACAACTCATGGCGCAAGCGACACCGCTGGTTCGTAAGGTATTCGAGTCTCGGGCGTTCAGGCCCATTGCCCTGATCGCCATCATCGTCATCGGCTGGGAGCTGGCCATTCAGCTCTTTCACATCAAGCCGTATCTCGTGCCCGATCCGCTCGTCGTCATCCGGCAACTGGTCACCGATTTCCCGAAGCTCTGGCAGGACACGCTGATCACCACTTATGCCACGGTCGGCGGTTTCGTGCTGTCCGCGCTGATCGGCGTGCCCCTGGCCATGCTCATCGCGTACTCGCGGCTCGTGGAGAGCTACGTCTATCCGTTGCTCGTGTTTTCTCAATCAATCCCGAAGATCGCCATCGCGCCGCTGCTCGTCGTGTGGTTCGGGTTCGGCATCGTGCCCAAGATCGTGACCGCCTTCCTGCTCGGCTTCTTCCCGGTCGTCGTCTCGACGGTGATGGGTTTCAAGTCGGTCGACCGCGACATGATCGACCTGGTGCGCTCGATGAAGGCAAGCCGCTTGCAGACCTTTCTCAAGATCAGCCTGCCGTTCGCCATGCCGAGCATCTTCAGCGGCCTGAAGGTCTCCGTGACGCTGGCGGTCGTGGGTGCCGTGGTCGGTGAATTCGTCGGGGCCAACTCTGGCATCGGCTACGTGCTGCAGGTTGCCAACGGCAACTTCGACCTGCCGCTGATGTTCGCGGCACTCATCCTGCTCTCGCTCGTCGGCGTGGTGCTTTTCGTGCTCGTCGACGTGGTTGAGCGCCTGATGATTCCCTGGCACGCCTCGCATCGCGACGACTACTACGTCAGTACCTGATTCGCTTCACCGAATTGCGCCGTGGCGCGAAGGCTATCCCGTCGCACGGTCCGGGCGGGTGGCCCCGGCGACACCGTCGACGCGACACACGGCTCATCGCATCCCCCCGTTAGAAGAACGACATTAGGAGACTGGCATGATTCGAATGGAAGCGCGGAGCGCGGACGTGTCGCGGCGGGTGTCTACGCTATCGTCGGTATCGGGTGAAAGACCGAAGGCGGTCCGCCTGGCCCGGCCGCCCGGAATGGCTCGCGTCGTTCGCGCGATGGCGACGTTTGCGGCCGGCGCCGCGCTGGCCCTGGGCATGGCGTCGGCGGCCCAGGCCCGCGACAAGGTCACGCTGATGCTCAACTGGTACACGTACGGTGAGCACGCACCGTTCTATCTCGGCGTCGAGCGCGGATACTTCGCCGCGGAGAACATCGATCTAGATATCCAGGAAGGGCGCGGGTCCGCCGTCACGGTGCAGGCGGTCGCAGCCGGGTCGACCACGCTCGGCTATGCCGACGTGAGCACGATGATCAAGGCGGCCGCCAAGGGCGCACCGGTCGTGACCGTGGGTGTGATGCTGCAAAAGAGCCCGGCCTCGGTCATGGGCTTCGCCGAGAAGAACATCGTGAAGCCGGCCGACATCAAGGGCCGCACGGTGGCCATGACGCCCGGCGATTCGCTCTCGCAGCTCTGGCCTGTCTACCTGAAGGCGAACCATCTGAGCGACGACGATTACAAGCCAGTGTCGGGCGACGCCACGACCAAGCGCAATGCCGTGGTCAACGGCCGTGCCGATCTGCTGCTCGGCAACGTGAACGACCAGAAGCCGATCATCGAGGAGATTACCGGCAAGCCCGTGCGCGCCTTGCTCTTCGCTGACTCGGGCGTCAACCCGCTCAATGGCGGCATCATCGCGCGCAAGGACATGCTCAAGTCGAACCCCGATCTGCTGCGCCGGTTCCTGCGTGCCGCGACCAGGTCGGTGCAGGCCGCCACGCAGTCGCCGCAGGACGCCGTGAACGCCATGCTCAAGATCAATCCGAAGGCGGGCAAGCCGGAGACGCTCGCCAAGAGCTGGAGCGCCACGATCCCGCTGCTGCATACGGCCAGCACGCAGAACCTGCCGCCGCTGCGCTTCGATCCCAGGGACATGGCCGCCACGCTCGATCTGATGGTCCGTTATGGCGGCGTGGACGCGGCCACGGCGGGCAAGCCCGAGGACTACTACTCGCTGGAGTTCCTGCCGAAATGAACCGCCCAGTGGAACGCGTGGTGACGGATTGGCCGGCGTCGCCGGACGTCGCGCCGGTGCAGGTGCCGGCGCCGATGATTCGCTTCGATGGCATCGCCAAGACATACGAGACCAAGGAGGGCGCCGTGCGCTCGCTCAATCCGGTCTCGCTCGACGTGGCGCCCGGCGAGTTCGTGTCGATCGTCGGCCCGAGCGGCTGCGGCAAGAGCACGCTGCTGAAGATCGCCGCCGGGCTGCTGCCCGCCACCGAGGGACGGCTCGTCGTCAACGGCAAGGCCGTGGACGGGCCGCCGGACGACATCGGCATGGTCTTCCAGAGTGCGGTGCTGCTGGCCTGGCGCGACGTCCTGTCGAACATCATGTTGCAGATCGAGGTGCGCAAGCTCGATCGCGCGAAGTATCTGCCCCGTGCCAAGGCGCTCATCGAGATGGCGGGACTCACGGACTTCGCGCACAAGCTGCCATGGCAACTGTCGGGTGGCATGCAGCAACGCGCCGCGATTTGCCGCGCACTCGTGCACGACCCGCAGATCCTGCTCATGGACGAGCCGTTCGGCGCGCTCGACGCCATGACGCGCGAAAAGATGAACCTGGAATTGCAGCGCATCTGGCTGTCGACCGGCAAGACGGTGCTGCTCATCACGCACAGTATTCCGGAAGCGGTGTTTCTGTCGGATCGCGTGGTGGTGATGTCGGAGCGCCCGGGCAGCATCGCGGCGATCTATGACGTGAACCTGCCGCGTCCGCGTGGGCTCGACGTCATGGGCGATCCGGAATTTGCCCGACTCACGCGCACGATCCGCTCGCATTTCTACGCGCAAGGAAATCTCGACGAGTGATGTCGGCGGGCGGCGCCCGCTTCGCTTCGGTCGCCCTCGGGCGACCCCGGATTCAACCCGTGATCTTTTTTGGGACTGACGTATGTCGGCGGTAACGCTCACCCTAACGTTTTGCGATCTGTTCGAGCGCGATGTCGCGCTGCGGCTGCCGTTTCGCTTCGGCGTGCTCACCCTGCGCCACGCGACGCAGGCGTTCGTGCGCGTCGGCGTGCGTCTGGCCGACGGGCGCGAGGCCGTCGGCGCGGCCGCCGAACTCATGGTGCCGAAGTGGTTCGATAAGTCGCCTGCGCTGTCGGAGTCGCAGAACATCGAGCAACTGCGCGATTCGTTGCGGCTCGCGCGTCGCCTGGCGCTGGCCGACAACGCGCCGGCGACACCGTTCGGACGCTTCGAGCGGCAGTATCCCGCGCAACTTCGCGAAGCGGCGGCGCGTGAGGTGAATCCGCTGGTAGCGTCGTTCGGCCTCGCACAGATCGACAAGGCGGTGCTCGACGGGGTCTGTCGGGCGCTGGGCGTGTCGTTCTTCGAGGCCATGCGGCGCAACGTGCCGGGCCTGCGAGCCAGCCCGCTGGTTCCCGACCTGGATGGCTTCGACTTCGATGCCATGCTCGCGGATCTTCGGCCCGCGCGCACGCTCGCGCTGCGCCACACGGTCGGCATGGCGGACCGGCTGACCGATGACGTATACGCCGCGAAGGGCGCTGGCGATGGCAGCGATGTTGCCGAGACGCTTCCCGTCGACGGCCTGCCAGCCACGCTCGAAGCCGTGGTGCGCGCTTACCGTCCGCGCGAGTTCAAGCTCAAGCTCGGCGGCGACGCCGGGCAGGACCGGGAACGTCTGGGCGCGATCGCCGCGTTGCTCGCCCGGCAATGCCCGGACTACCGGGTCACGCTCGACGGCAACGAACAGTACAGCGACGCCGCGACATTCCTCGCCTTCTGGCAGGCGTTGCAAATCGACCCACGATCGGCCGATCTTGCACGCCGAGTGCGTTACGTGGAGCAACCGCTCGCGCGCGGTGTGGCGTTGCGGCACCCGTTAGGCCCGCTCGCCAGCGCCGTGCCGATGATGATCGACGAGTCGGACGACACGCTCGATGCGTTCGCCGTCGCTCGCGATCTCGGCTATCGCGCGGTGTCGAGCAAGAGTTGCAAGGGGCTGTACAAGTCCATCGTCAATCGCGCGCGCTGCGAACAATGGAATGCGCAGGCGGGTGTGCGCCGCTACTTCATGACGGCCGAAGACCTGACCTGCCAGGCCGGGCTGGCCGTGCAGCAGGACCTGGCACTGGCCGCGCTGATCGGGGTGGCGCACGTCGAACGTAACGGGCATCACTATGTGGCGGGCATGCCGGGGGCCGACGCGGCGGAACAGCGTGCCTTCGCGCAGGCGCACCCGACGCTGTATGCCTGGGATGCCCGGGCCGCTGCCCTGCGCCTGCGCGTCGCGCAGGGGGACATCTCGCTCGCGGATTTGCACGGCGAGGGATTTGCTTCGCGCGCCATGCCTGACTGGCGCGCACTGCGGGAGATGCCGCCGCACTGAACCATGATGGCGTCGCGGGCAAGCGGTGCGACGCTTTCATAACAATTAGTTATACGAAATATTGAGCAGGGTATTCCGACCGGCGGTTTCGATGACCGGCCCCGGAGGATTTCGAATCATTCCGAATCAGGTGGCATCGACGACGAATCGATAGGGCATCGCTACAAGGGAAGTCACAGGAGATTACGCAATGGCAACGCTTAGAATCGGCATCATCATGCACGGCGTGACCGGGCGCATGGGCATGAATCAGCATCTGATCCGCTCCATCGTGGAGATTCGCAAACAGGGCGGCGTGACGCTCGCCAATGGCGACCGGCTGTTGCCGGACCCGATTCTGGTCGGCCGCAACGCCGAGAAAATCGCGGCCCTCGCGCGTCAGTACGGTATCGAGCGTTGGAGCGTGGACCTCGACAAGGCGCTCGCCAACCCCGACGACACGGTGTTCTTCGACGCGGCAACGACGCAGGCGCGTCCTGCGCTGCTCAAGCGCGCCGTGCAGGCGGGCAAGCACATCTACTGCGAGAAGCCGGTCGCCACCAACCTCGCCGAAGCGCTGGATCTTTACCGGGCGGCGCAGGCCGCCGGCGTGAAGCATGGCGTGGTGCAGGACAAGCTCTGGCTACCGGGGCTGCGCAAGCTGCAACTGCTCAACGATGCGGGATTCTTCGGACAGGTGCTGTCCGTGCGCGGCGAGTTCGGCTACTGGGTGTTCGAGGGCGATCTGCAACCGACCCAGCGGCCGTCGTGGAATTATCGCAGCGAGGACGGCGGCGGCATCATCCTCGACATGCTCTGTCATTGGCGCTATGTGCTGGACAACGTCTTCGGCAAGGTCCGGAGCGTGTCGTGCCTGGGCGCCACGCACATTCCGCAGCGCTGGGATGAGCAGGGCAAGCCGTATCGCGCCACCGCCGACGACGCGGCCTATGCCACGTTCGAGCTCGAGAACGGCGTGATCGTGCAACTGAACAGTTCATGGTGCGTGCGCGTGCGTCGAGACGACCTCGTGACGTTCCAGGTCGACGGCACGCACGGCTCGGCGGTCGCCGGATTGACCGACTGCTGGACCCAGTCGCGCGTGAATACGCCCAAGCCGGTGTGGAATCCGGACGTGCGCCAGACGCACGATTTCTTCGACGACTGGGTGAAGGTGCCCGACACGACGGTCTACGACAATGCGTTCAAGGTGCAGTGGGAACTCTTCCTGCGCCACGTGGCTGGCGAGGGCGAGTTCCGTTGGAACCTGCTCGAAGGCGCGAAGGGCGTGCAGCTCGTCGAACTGGGGCTGCAAAGCTGGAAGGAGCGCCGCTGGCTCGACGTGCCGGAACTCACCGGTCGCGAAGGAGCGTAAGTCATGGCACCCACGCTCAAGTTGGTCGATCGCGACGGGCAGCTCGTGCCGTTTACCGTGCGCACGGAACGCACGTGGCGGCCGAGCCCGTCGCCGAGGATGAATCGCATCGCCTACTCCGCCGCGCACGTGGTCGCCGACCCCCGCTCGAGCGCCGATCCGTGGCTGACGGCGGCGCTCGATTGGGAGGCGACGCTGGCTTATCGGGAGCGCCTGTTTTCGTTGGGGCTCGGTGTGGCCGAGGCGATGGACACGGCGCAGCGCGGCATGGGGCTCGACTGGCCGACGTCGCTCGAATTGATCCGGCGCAGCGTGGCACAGGCGAAGGGGCATCCGGGGGCGCGCATCGCCTGCGGCGCCGGCACTGACCATCTGGCGCCGGCGCCGGGCCTCACGCTCGATGACGTGATCCGCGCCTACGAGGAGCAGGTCGAGGCCGTAGAGGCGGCGGGCGGCCGCATCATTCTGATGGCCAGCCGCGCGCTCGCGGCACTCGCGAAAGGGCCGGACGATTATCTGCGCGTGTACGAGCGGATTCTGCGTCAGGTGCGCGAGCCGGTGATTTTGCACTGGCTCGGCGAAATGTTCGATCCGGCACTTGCGGGCTATTGGGGACATGAAGATACCGATCGGGCCATGGACGTCTGTCTGCAAGCGATCGCGGCACAGCCCGAAAAGGTTGATGGCATCAAGATATCGTTGCTCGACAAGGACAAGGAAATTGCGATGCGGCGCCGTCTGCCCAAGGGGGTACGTATGTATACGGGCGACGATTTCAACTACGCGGCACTGATCGCGGGCGATGCCCAGGGGCATTCGGACGCCTTGCTCGGGATTTTCGATGCCATCGCGCCCGCAGCGTCGGCCGCGCTCGACGCACTCGGTCGGGGCGACCGCGCGACGTTCGATGCCATTCTGGCGCCGACCGTGCCGTTGTCGCGCCACATCTTCGCGGCACCCACGCGTTTCTACAAGTCGGGGGTGGTGTTCATGGCCTGGATCAATGGACATCAGGATCACTTCGCCATGATCGGCGGGCAGCAAAGTGCGCGCAGTCTCTGGCACTACTGCGAGCTGTTCCGGCTGGCGACCGCCGCGCAGTTGATCGAAGACCCTGCGCTGGCCACTTATCGCATGAAGTTGTGGCTCGCCGTGAACGGGGTGGAAGCATGAGCGACGCGACGCGAGGGAATGGGCTCACGACGGCGACGTCGGTCGCGCCGTATGTGCCGCCGCCGGCGCACAAGCTGTCGATCAATACCGCGACGGTGCGCCAGCAGTGGAAGCTCGACGCCATCATCGACGGCATTGCCCGGCATGGCATTCGCGGGATTTCGCCCTGGCGCGACCAGGTGGCCGAGCTGGGACTGGCCGAAACGGCGCGCCGCATTCGCTCGCACGACCTGACCGTGACCGGCTATTGCCGCGGAGGGATGTTTCCCGCGGCGGACGCCGCAGGGCGACTGGCGGCGCGCGACGACAACCGGCGAGCGGTGGACGAAGCGTTGAGCCTGGGAGCGCAGTGTCTGGTGCTGGTCGTGGGCGGCCTGCCCGCGGGATCGAAGGACATCGCGGGCGCGCGTGATCAGGTGCGCGACGGTATCGCGGCGCTGCTCGATTACTCGCGCGGTGCGGGGATGCCGCTCGCCATCGAACCGCTGCACCCGATGTATGCCGCCGATCGCGCCTGCGTGAATTCGCTGGCACACGCCAACGATCTTTGCGACGAACTCGGCGACGACGGGCTGGGCATCGCCGTCGATCTCTATCACGTGTGGTGGGACCCGCAACTCGCGGCGCAGATCGCGCGTGCGGGGAAGAAGCGATTGCTCGCGTTTCACATCTGCGACTGGCTCGTGCCGACGTGCGACCTGTTGCTCGATCGGGGCATGATGGGCGACGGAGTGATCGATATTCCCGCCGCGCGCGCGCTGGTGGAGGCGCAAGGGTATGCCGGTATGCACGAGGTCGAGATATTTTCGTCGCATGACTGGTGGAAACGCCCGCCCGACGAGGTGCTCGAGACCTGCAGGGCGCGCCATCTGACGTGTTGCTGAGGATAGCGCGACGGCAAGCGGATACCGCACGATGCGGGAACCGCTTGCCGGCGGCTTTCCTGTCGGCTCGGCTATTTGCTTACCTGCTTGATCGCTTCCGCGCCTCTGGTTTCGGGGCGTGCAGGTATACGGGCATCCCCGATCGACGCTGGACCGCTCACCAGCTCACCAGCTCACCAGCGTATGGTGACCCCCGCCTGCACCGAGTGCGCGAGCGACGTGGGGTTCAGGCCGCGCTTGTAGCCCACGTCCAGATCGAGGTCTTTCGTCGGGCTGTAGATGGCGCCCACCAGCGCGTAGGCAGGCTTCGTCTGCGTGGAGGTGTCTGTGTTGGTGGCAATGCCGATGTCGGCGGCAAGCCGCAACTCGTCCGTCACGCTGAAGAGCACGGCCGTGGACGCGTTCCACAGATTCCGACGGTTGCCGATGCTGTTGTTGTTCCACGTGTAGCCCGCATTGGCCAGGAACGTCCAGCGATCCAGGTTGTATTGCATCAGCAGGTTCGCGCCGGTCGTCGCGCGGCCATTGCCCAGATTCCGCTCCTGGCTCGCCGTGGGCAACGTGACGAAGGGCTTCAGGCCGAGGCTCCATTGCGCCGTCTCGATGAAGCGCCATTTCGCCTGCAACGTCAGATCGGTCAAGCCGCTGGTCCAGCCGTCGCCGTCAGGGCGGATTCGCTGGTAAGGTGCCTGGAGCGCTAGGTCGAGATTGGGCAGCACGCCGTAAGTGAGCGTGTTCGTCCACTGTTGTTGCCGGGCCGTGGGCAGCGTCAGCCACTCGCTGTTCAGTTCGAGCTGCCAGTTGCCGGTGTCCTGCGTACCGGTGTCGTCCGTGACCAGCGGGTTCGCGGCCTGGGCGGCGAGCGGTGCGAGGGCGGCGATTGTCACGATCGCCGCCGGAATCACATACTTCTTCATCGAAAGCTCCTGCGCAGACGTCCGCCTCGATGCGAACGCCGGGAAATCCGTCGGGCGGATCGTACGGGCCGTCCATGACAACGTCAACCAGATATCGCCCGTCGCCCTGCGAGTGTGGCGATCGTGGGATTTTCACGCGATGGCGTTGCGCTTTCATGGGCGCAGTGATCTGTCTCGAGGCGAGCCGGGAGCGGGCAGGTGGGCGCGGTGGTAGACTTCGCCCCCTTTTTTTGTGCAGACGCGCAGGTCGGACCGGCCTCGCGTCGATGGCCGTCCTTCATGCAATCCAGAAGTCATCTCATTTTCGGTATCGGCGCGACGTGGCTCATGCATCGCACCGGGTGGGCCGCCAGCGTCCACGCGTGGCCGTTGACGCTCGTCGGTGCGCTGCTGCCCGATATCGATCACCCAAAAAGCCTGCTGGGGCGGCGCATCGCGCCCGTTTCGTTCGCGATCTCCGGGGTGTTCGGTCACCGCGGTATGACGCATTCGCTGCTGCTGCCGCTGCTCATGCTGGCGGCATGCGTGTATCACTGGGGACGGATACCCCCCTGGATGCTCGCGCTATGTGCGGGATATCTGTCGCATTTGCTCGCGGACTGGTTGACCCCGTCCGGTGTGCCGCTTTGCTGGCCGCTGCGAACGCGCTTTCGTTCGCCGCTCTATGTGACCACGGGCTCCGCCGCCGAAGGATGTGTGGCCGCGGCTCTCGCATTCGCCATGTGGCGTTGGTGGTGAGCGCTGGAGGGGGCGTCCTTTGGGTCGGCGGGGATAGGCTGGGGGAGTCGGGGGACGTCGGAGAGTCGGGGGAGTCGGGGAGTCGCGGCCCGACGTTCAGCGCCAGACGAGCGGTGGTTCGTCCATCAGCGCGACCTGCTCGCGCAACTCCAGAATGCGATCCTGCCAGTAGCGTTGTGTGTTGAACCACGGGAAAGCTGCGGGGAACGCGGGGTCGTCCCAGCGGCGGGCCAACCAGGCGCTGTAGTGCAACAGGCGAAGCGTTCGCAGTGCTTCGGTCAGGTGCAGTTCACGGGGATTGAATTCCGCAAAGTCCTCGTAGCCGGAAAGCACTTCGTCAAGCTGGACGGTCATCTCCGCACGGGTGCCCGAGAGCAGCATCCACAAGTCCTGCATGGCGGGCGCCATGCATGTGTCGTCGAAGTCGACAAAATGCGGGCCTGCGTCCGTCCATAACACATTGCCTCCGTGGCAGTCGCCATGCACGCGCAGCAGTTTCACGTCTCCCGCCCGTTCGTAGGCGCGGGCTACGCCGTCGAGCGCCAAGTCGGCGATGGCGCACCATGCGTCCCGCAGGTCGCGTGGGATGAAGTCGCTTGACCACAGGTAATCGATCGGCGCGCGGCCGTAGCTGACGATGTCCAGCGTCAGGCGGTGAGCGAAGGGCTGCACGGCACCCACGGCGTGGATGCGGCCGAGGAAGCGTCCGAGCCAGTTCAGCGTGTCCGGATCCTGCAACTCGGGGGCGCGTCCGCCGCGACGCGGAAAGAGGGCGAAGCGAAAGCCATCGAAACGATGCAAGGTGCGTCCCCCGATGACGAGCGGCGCGACCACGGGAATTTCATTGTCGGCGAGCGTTTGGGTGAAGGCATGCTCTTCCAGAATGGCCTCGTCGGTCCAGCGCTCCGGACGATAGAACTTGGCGATCAGCGGCGGGCCGTCTTCCATCCCTACCTGATAGACGCGGTTCTCGTAACTATTGAGCGCGAGCAGACGCCCATCGCTGAAACTTCCCAGTTGCTCGACGGCGGCAATGACAGTGTCGGGCAACAAGGCGGAGAAGGGATGGGCATGGCCGTCGCCGGCGTGCGGGAGTTCGGTGTTCATGTTCGCTATTGTGCCAAAGGCGTTGACGGCGGCGTGGGCTTTGGGGCGCCCCGTGTGTATATATATGTGGGCCGCCCCTGATGTTTGCGTCAGAGCGCACCTGAAATTGCAGCCCCGTAAAAATAGTTTCACAAAAGGCTTGCGCGGTTGGACGAACGTGACTAATATCTCGTCTCTCGC